>CP048685.1:3877500-3921641 GCA_015698285.1 Candidatus Nitronauta litoralis | reverse complement strand
GTTTTTAGGGAGGTTAAACAATGCCTGAAGTCTATAACTGGCAATTGGGTCGCATGGCGACCTATGTGTACGAGGAAAGGCATCCGAAAGAGCAGTTTACGTTTGTATTTAATACAAACCGCTGCATCGCATGCCAGACATGTACGATGGCCCATAAGTCCACCTGGACGTTTTCCAAGGGTCAGGAGTATATGTGGTGGAACAATGTAGAGACGAAGCCTTATGGTGGGTATCCTCAGTTCTGGGACTGGAAGATTTTGAAGATGTTGGAGCAATCCAACCCAGGTCAGAATGTATGGAACGTCCGTAAGACGTCAAACAAGGCCATTCACGGTGTATACGAGGGTGTGACGATTTTTGAAGCACCAGCGAAGATTGGTCTGAACCAGCAGGCGATCGGTTATGTACCGACTGACGAAGAGTGGCGTTTTCCGAACTTTGGTGAGGATACGGCTCATGGTCGTGAGTTCACCCAGTCCCGTGAGGGAACGTTTGGTGGGGACAACGGCACGCGTTCAGTATTGCCAGAGCATAAGATCTGGTTTTTCTACCTGCAGAGGATTTGTAACCACTGCACGTACCCGGGTTGTTTGGCGGCCTGTCCGCGTAAAGCGATCTACAAGCGTCAGGAAGACGGAATCGTTTTGATTGATCAGTCCCGCTGTCGTGGTTATAAGAAGTGTGTTGAGCAGTGTCCTTACAAGAAGCCGATGTTCCGTGGTACGACTCGTATTTCCGAGAAATGTATCGCCTGTTACCCCCGAATTGAAGGATTGGATCCTTTGACCGAGGGTGATCAGATGGAGACCCGTTGTATGGCCGCATGTGTTGGTAAGATTCGCTTGCAGGGTCTTGTCAAGATTGGCAGCAACGGTGAATGGGCGCATGATCCGGACAATCCTCAGTACTATCTGATTCGAGACCGTAAGGTAGCGTTGCCGCTGTATCCGCAGTTGGGAACAGAGCCTAACGGTTATTATGTTCCGTCGCGTCACGTGCCACGAGCATACAGCCAGCAGATGTTTGGGCCAGGTGTTGATCATGCGATTGATCAGTACATGGTACCGGATCGCGACCTGTTGGGCGTGTTGCAGTTGTTCCGAACGACGCAGCGGATTATCTTCAAGTGGAAGCGTGAGCCAGGTCCGAAAATATTCGAGACCAACATCCACGGGAAGAAGTTCGAGATGTATAACGACACGGTAATCGGGTTCAACCGTAAAGGCAAAGAGATCATCCGCGTGACGGTCGAAGAGCCATTTTACGTACGGCCTGAAGAACATCCGGGTGCATTCTAAAAAACCTGGACTCTGTCACTTCCGGGGCGGGTCTGCCGCCCCGGAATGGTTGTAATAAGGAGAGGACGATGAATGATATTGTAACCAACAAAGAGCAAGATCCAATCCTGGTCAAGTTTGGTGAAACCGGGTCTCTGGAGGAAGTGAAGGAACAGCGTATTTCGCTTCAACTGGCCCGCGGCAGGGTCTATGACATTTTGTCAAACGCTTTCACCTATCCCTGGAACCGGAAATTCTTCCGTCCCAAATCACTATTGGAACCAATGGACGTGTGTCTCCTGGATGAACAGGAGTGGGCCGTTCTTAAGGAAATCGTAGGGCGTTTTAATAATTACCTTCCAAAGATGTCGTTGAAAGAGGTTCAGAAAGAGTACATCCGGGTTTTTGGTCATGCCGTTTCCCAGGAATGTCCTCCGTATGAAATGCAATACGGCACCGAGGGCGGGATTCAGTCACAGACTGATGTCCTGATCCAGGTAGGGGGGTTCTACGAGACCTTTGGTTTTGAATTTCCAAAAAGTCGGGGTAAAGAGCGCGTTGACCATCTTTCTGTTGAACTGGCTTTTCTTTCTTATTGCTGTTTCAGGGAAGCTTATGGCGTCAGTAATGGGCACGAAGAAAAGAAAATTGCCATTGTCCGGCAGAGTGAAAAGAAGTTTTTAAGAAACCACATTGCCCGTTGGACTCCTTTATTTTGTATCTTCACCGCCAGAAAAGCAGAACGTGGATTGTATAAGGATCTGGTGGATGTGTTGGCTCTGTTCGTTCGGAATGAATGCGCGTTACTGGATGTAAAGGCACTTAAAGTAGAAGAGCCTGAATATCGCTCCTTGTCCTACAGTATGGAGAATGACCTGATTGCTAATGCTCCAGCGGAGTGTGAGCCAGTTAAATAAAAGGTAAAGACTATATTTCCCACTCCCTGGCAAGTATTTGCCGGGGAGTTTTTTTTTGTCCAGGTCTTTTGATAAATATTGGGTGGATAATTTCCAGTAACTGCTGGTAACAATATCTGATAATGAATCAAGTTATCAAATAGCAAACAGATGCTACGGAACCGGTATTCTTTTCAGTTATTACATTTAGAAAAATGATCAGATTCATTTAAAAAAATTCTACAGGATTTTAAAACCCCGGCATTTCATTTGGCATCTTAATTAGGGATGCAGTTTCTGTCTTATTGCTCTCGAAGTTCAGGTTGTCCCGGTATTACACAGCCAAAAGCATAAATTTTGGTGGAAACGGTTTTGATTTGTTTTTGATTCCTGACTGGGAGTGTCATGCCTGTTATTTTTTATGTGTCAGGGAGATGCTGAAACTCCTGAGTGCATAACATTCCTGGAAATTTCGGCTCCCAAAAATTCTTCGGAGATTAGAGCCATCGATAACTCAATGTTTGTATTTGATCCATTATCCCAGGGGTTGGATCTTCTTGCTCAAAGAGATTTGCAGCGCGCGGAATCACTTTTTCTTCGCGTCATTAATGATCCGTTTGTTCAGGAAGATGAACTCCAACAGGCCCGATCGTATCTTAATGATATACGGTCCTGCCAGGCCGGAACAAAGACACTTGATTTCGACCAGTACGGTCAATTATCCAAAAAAACGACACCCTCACTTGAGCCCATTTACAAGCTCATGACGGAAATTTATTTTTCCAAGGCTGAAACCTTTCCTGAAATCACCGCTGTAATTTCCGAAGCAGTTCCCAAGGTAATCAACCGTCTGAAACAGGTTAAAATCAGGGATATTCTGGCGCGTGATGCCCTTTTCCAGAAAATTGAGAAAATGGGATTGAAAGCGATCAAGGAGGAATTGAAAAAAGTATCTCCTGAAACTAAAGGTCCGGAAGTTTTTCGATGGAAAACTATTTATAGAAAATTCATTGAACAAATTAATCCCATTCTTCTGGAGCGTCACCTTGAACTGCTAGGCTATGTTCTTGATACTGGAGATATAGCAATACTGGATGATCCCAAGTTAACAGTGCTCACTGCAAAATACAGATGGATTGTAGAGAGCACCCTTCATTCAAAGTGGTATTTGATGCGGAGTTATTTTTTTAAAGCCCGCTCTGAAATCGAACAACAATTTTCGAAAAAAGAGGGTACCCGAAAGTTCTGGGAAGAGGTGAAGTACAAAAAAATAACGATTTTTGAAGAGTGCGGGTTTGAGGAAAAGCACATCCAGAAGTTCCTCTTCATCGATAAACTAAATTACAAAACCCTGGAGGAAATTTACGATTTTGCCAGGGAATTGGGGCTTACACTGATTCCAAGAGATGTCAGCCTGGCGCTGCGTGGGATAAAAAAGGCGAAGGATCACATCCGTGAAAGAGGGGGGCATTTGATGGGAGCCCGCCGCGAATTTCAGGGGCAATTGATTGAGCTTGGGTTCTCAACGGAAAATGCCTACCAGGTGGCAAGACATGCCAAACGTGCCAATAACCACCAGATTGCTGATGCCTTCCGCACGTGCCTCAAGGTAGCACAGGACGAGATATACTGGTATCGGGTTCCTCGACAATCACAAAAGCTCAAGGCCGATATTGAAGAACAATGCTGCAAGCATTTGAGCACAGTTCGAATTCACCTGTTTGACCGTGGGCGCCTGAACAAATTATTACTGCAAATTGGAAAAAGCCTGATCCGGAGGTATTTGATCCGGCATTACGGGGAATCGGTTGTCGGGCTGCATTGTTTTTTCAGGCTTGCGACGGTACATCAGTATTACAAGCTGAAGTTTTTTCATTACCATATGGCGGAAGTTCCAAGCGTATCGGAGTTGATCAAGGTCAGCCGGAAGGACTTTGTTCCGCTTGTCAAAGAAGGTTACAATAATTTTCTTAAGAAAAAACGGTTGGTTGTTCCCAAAACCCTTTTTGAAAAGGTTGAGGCTTACAAGTCGGTTACAGAGTGGGAAGACCCATATACAACGACTGAAGAAAAATTTCTGCTGCGCTTCTGGTTTTTGATGGACCACGGAGTTTCCATCACCCAGGGATTGTTGAATAAGGAGGTTTTGGCGCCAGGAGCTGATCTTTGGGGATTTTTAAAGCGGCAGGGAGAAGAATGTGAAAGTTAAGCTGGACTCAAGATCAGGTTGCGTTATCGGTTAGTTTATTCAACCGATTTTGCATATCGCGCAGTGGCATCAGGTCACCTTTTTTGGAAGCGGCGGCAATACCGTCCTTGTATACCTCTGTGGCGCGGTCCTTTTGTTCCAGCTGCTCCAGAGTTTTTCCCAAGGCCAGGTAGGCCGCAGAGTAGTCTTTAAAATTTTCCACAACCGTTTGGAGCGGTCCCAGTGCTTCTTCGTAAAGTCCTTTTTCAAAATAGATGGTCCCCAGACCGAAATTGGCTACCTGGTCCACAGGGTCGATCTCAAGAACCTGTTTGAACATACCGACCTGCCGTTCGCGCTCCGCTTCCTGTTCCTTCGACTTCGCTGCCTGGGCTTTTTCTTTTTGTTTTTCCTCTATAATTTTTTCGAACTGTATGGCTGTGGCTTCTCCCTTTTCCGCTTCAGCTTCCTCAATCCGGCCTTGTTGCATGTAGTAGACGGACAGGTTGGAGTGAGCCATGATTTCGCTTGGATCAATCTCTACCAACCGTTTCATAAGAGCGATTGCTTCGTCCAGTTTGTTTTGCTTGGATAGCAACACCCCGAGTGCTTCATAACCCAGAGCAAATTTGGGAGCCAGGGCGATAGCCTCTCTCAGCAAGGCGATAGGGCGGTCCAGATCGTCTTCCTTTTTGTAGATTTCCATAGCCTGTTGGTGCAATTCCTTGGCTCTCGAGAGGTTGGAGACCGGTTGGTAGAAGGGCAAGAGGGCGGTCTTGATTTTAAGGGGTTTGCCATCAACTGAAACCTCAAGGGTCTTGTCAGGGCTGCGATAATTTTTCTGAATGTAGGCAAGGGCGATATTTTTCTCAAGGCCTGGTGAATAAACGCCGCTTTTGACCACACCCAGTCGTTTGTTCCCAAGTTTCATTTCGGCATTATGCTGAAGCTCAGAGGCCCCTTCTTCAAGGGAGATTCCCATCAATGCAAATGAGGGAGCACCGTAAGTTTTCAGTCTGGCAATGACCTCCTGCCCTGTATAGCATCCTTTGTGATAGCTTACAGCCGTGTGCTCCAGGCCCGTTTCTGGCAGAAGCATTTTTTCATCCATGTCCAGTCCATAGACCGGCAACCCTGCTTCAATGCGAAGAATCTCCAGCGCTTCCTGGCTGACGGGGCCCAGCCCGGCAGTCTTTCCTGTTTCTTTTATGGCCTCAAAAATAAGGGTGCGGGCTGATTCCTCGAAAGCCAATACCAGGCCTGTTTCGCCAGTCAGGCTTTTTTCCAGAGCCCATACTTTATGGTTTTTGATTTCCAATTCACGGGCTTCGCTTGTTTTAAAGTCCAGAAGAATCTGACCGGTCAATTCATTGAGAATAGCCAGGGTTTTAGGGCCTTGAAGTCCGAGCAAGCAGAATTCGGGAATCTCCCTGGTAAAAGTCAAGGCTTCGCGAAAGTGAAATTCTTTCAAGGAGTCAATCACCTGATCCGCCTGATTTCTTTCCATTAATAGAAACCCGGCGTTGTCTCCGGTTTTGTAAAGGGTGAAAGTGCCTCGCAGGTTACCTTTGCGGGTGACAATGGCGTTTGCACATCCTTCCCCCGTTTTGAGTGCAAGGCAATCGTTGGTTGTCTGAGTTTGAAGGAATGAAAAAGCGTCTTCACCTTCAATAAAACCGATCTGCCAGGTTTCCATCCAGAAATAGGCGCAAGCTTCGCGAACGCGCCTGTATTCTGCTTCTATAGAGGTGGTTTGTGTCATAGTGATCATAAGAGCCGATTTGGCGAAACAAAAACAGCGCATCGGCCGGAGCCGGATGCGCTGCAGTAAATTTATTGTTTATTTGGACTCAGGTGAGTGAGAATGATTCACCGCAACCACAAGTAGATTTGGCATTGGGATTGACGAAGACAAAGCCTTTTCCTTGAAGCCCTGCCTGATAATCGAGCTGCATGCCTTTAAGATAGATAAGGCTTTTGGCATCCATGAATATCTTAAATCCGTCAGAATCGACAACAGTATCGCCTTTTTCCTCAGGGGTGAAATCCAAGTCATAGGACAAGCCGGAACAACCTCCGCCTTTTACGCCAAGACGAAGCCCGATACCCGGTTTTTCTTCTGCAGCAATCAATTTTTTTACTTCTTCTGCTGCAAGTGGGGTTATGGAAACAAACTGGGTTGTGGTGGTCATATCGTTGGGTCTCCAGAATAACTTTTTTATGGTCCTTCGAAAGCCAAAAAAGGCTTTTTGGAACAATTACTTTAGAGACTTGATTTAGCCTCTACTATTTAGATTAAGAATTTTACATTAGGATTTAAACATGCCTTCTAAATTTTAACATTGCCTGACTTAGTTGCTCTGATCATCGCAGATCATGGTGCAAAAAAGTCTTGTTAGCATCAAAATTATACTGGAAATGACTCTATCGCGCAAACCTGCAGGTTGCTATTTCACTTTAGTTATTATATTGTAAATTATTGATTTTATTTTATAAATTGTTTTTATTTGATTTTGAGGCAAGGAGTTGTGCGGACTGTCATCCTGAAATATAATAAATCCTGAAAGGGATTTTTGAATCCAATAAATACAACTGAATGAATGCATTTAGGTAAAAAGTGAGGTAAGAATTTAATTATGATCAGCATTCCCGATTTAATCAAACTCATCACCGACAAAATTTCCGATGCCGAGGTCAATGTTATGGACAAGACAGGTATGTCGGATCATTTCATAATCCATGTAACGTCAAAGGCTTTTGCGGACGTAGGCATTATGGACCGGCATCGCATGGTCCAGGATTGCCTGAGTACTGCTATGGCTGATGGGCGTGTCCATGCGGCGGAAATCAAGACAGATGTCCCCGGCTAACTTGCCGGAGTCCTATTTTGAACACAATTTGAAATCAACGTTTTCCAGAGTGAGGAACCATCAATGTCTGCATTTGAAGAAGAAATCAAAGACGAAATAGCTCAGAATAAAATCCTGATTTATGGCAAAGGCACCAAAACGGCTCCGCAATGCGGCTTTACAGTGGAGACTATCCAGTTTTTCCAAAAATATGGCTATCCGTTTGAAGTAGTCAATGTACTACCCAACATGGAAAAGCGGGAAGCGCTGAATAAAATGACAAACTGGCCTACACTGCCCAAAGTATTTATCGACGGCAAGTTTTACGGCGACACGGATATCCTGGATGATATGGAAGCTAAAGGTGAAGTGGAGCCTTTGCTCAAGGCCGCGTTTGACGAAAACCCGCCAAGTTAAGAAACGGGAATTTAGGAAATGGCCTTCTGAAAACGGGCGCTGATTATTTCTTAACTCACATAAGCACTTCTTCCAGATCGGGATATAGCCAGGGCAGTTTTTGGTTCCATCCGGTTAGGAATACAAAGGTGCGCTAAATCTATTACCCGAGGGAAACATGGGGCAAAAACTGGAACCAGGGGATCGTGCGCCTAATTTCGATCTTCCCGGAGTTTATGGTTACAAGGCCGGGGCGACGAGTCCCTCACATGAAGATGGGGTTCGGTTCAAGCTGAAGGATTACGAAGGTAAGAAATGGGTGGTCCTTGTATTTTATCATCAGGATTCCAGCCCGGAAGACACCCGCCTGCTGGTGTCATTTAACGGGTACAATCGGAAATTCACCACTAAAGAAATCGAACTATTGGCAATCAGCCAAAATGGAGTCAATTCCCACCGCCAGTTTATCGAGGTTTATCAACTGGGCTTCAGCCTGGTTGCGGATGAGAAAAAGGAAGTGACCGAATTATATGGTGTCATCCGTGAGGAAAAAAACCAGTTTGATGAACTTGAAACCCGGGTCCACCGTACAACCATGGTGATTGATAAAACCGGAATGATACGTAATATCTGGCAGGATATCGAGGATCTGCGGGAACATCCCCGCGAAGTCTGGGAGTACATTGCTAAAGAAAAAGGCGTGTAGACCGTCTCCAATACTTTCTAAAATCCGTTTTCAATCACGACATCATTTAAAGGTAACTGGCCCGGCTTGGGCCAGGAGTCTTTCGTCTTTTTGCCAATAGCCACCATCGCACCCATCACGTGATCCTCAGGCAGATTGATGAGTTTTGCGACAGCCTCAATGTCGTACCCGATCATCGGGCAGGAATCGTAGCCCATTGCTTTGGCGGACAACATCAGAGTCTGCATAGCCATTCCTATCGACCTTTGGGCTTCATCGCGTTGTAGCCAGTCCCGGCCCTCGTGAAAGGGACCCATCCATCCCACCAGTAAATCAGACACCTCTTTAGGGGCATTGGCCCAGTAGCGTTCCGGGTTTTTTGCCCAGGCTTTTGTATCCGCCGTCATCACTATGAGTAAGGATGCATCCGTCATCTGGGCCTGATCATTACCATGCTCCTTGCGGATTTTTGCGCGTAGTTCAGAGTCCCGCAAAACGACAAACCGCCAGTGCTGAATATTGAAACTGGTCGGTGACTGGATGGCTGCTTCCAGTAGTTTTGTTTCTTCGACCGGTGTTAACCTGTGGTCAGGATCAAAGTGCTTGATAGCCCGTCTTTGGTAAATTGCGTCAAATGTGTCCATGGGGATCTCCGGAAAATCTATTTTGATATTTGTTTTGATTCAAAATTTTGGCAGATGGTTTCTCTTATTTTCTGTAGCAGTTCGCTTTCCTTCTGGTTTTTTGCCGTTTCAAGATCAATTTCCGGTGAAAGAATGATTCTGACTTTTCCCGGGTGCACTGCGGTGCTGCCTTTTGGGATGATTCCACCTGTCCCGATAAGGGTTACCGGCACAATGGGCACTCCCGCGCGACTTGCGAGCAGGGTGCCTCCTTTTTTGAATTCACCAATGTTCCCGTCTTTGGATCGGGTTCCCTCGGGGAAAATCACAATGGATGCCCCTGATTTTAATTTTTCCACCGATGCCATGAAAGCCTGGTACGCGTTTTTGCGGTCATCGCGTTGCACTGAAATATATCCAGATGCGTGCATGGACCAACCGACGAAGGGTATCCGAAACAGGCTGGCCTTGGCGACCCAGCGAAGTTGGACGGGCAGGAATCCGGCGAGCGCAAAAATATCGAAAAAGCTTTGGTGATTGGCCAGGAACACCTGGGCTCGGTCGGAATGGGCGTGTTCAAGTCCTTCCACTTCCACCTGGACTCCGTTCCACACACAAAGCAGCCTGGCCCAAAGTGCGGATATTTTATGGGAGGTATTTCCAGTTGGATCGAACAACCGCGCGGTGACGGCTGCCGTTCCCAGAACCAGTGAAAGCAGTGTGATGACAACCCAGAAGCGGGTGGTATGATAGGCTGAAATCAAGGTCTTCAAGTGTAGCGATTAAGATTTGAGGTTGGTTTACCCATGCCTTTTGAAAAAATCCGGCATACGAGAATAGTCAGGTTCCTATATATTGCAGGGTGCTTTGTGGTCTTATTGGCATCAGCTTTTCCTGCTCAGGTTTGGGCCTGGGGGCCGCAAGGGCATCGCATTATTGCTCAGATTGCCGAGGAACGCCTTAAACCGGAAATCTGGCAAGCCATCCAGGACGAGTTTAGCATAAAGCATCTCGCGGATGTCGCCAATTGGGCAGACCAGATCAAGAGTGACCGTAGGGAAACCCGCCCGTGGCATTACTGTAATATTGCAGAAGGGGAGTTATTATATTTGCAGCAACGGGACTGCCCTCACGGTGAGTGCGTTATAGAGAAAACCCACTTCTTCAGGGAAGAGTTATTAAACCCCTCCGTTGTTGGAAGAAAACGAAAAGAGGCTTTCATGTTCCTGGTGCATTTTGTGGGAGATATTCATCAACCCCTGCATATGGGAAATGCGGCGGATCGCGGGGGGAATACAATAAAAGTGATGGTGAGTGGGGAAAGGACAAATCTGCATGCTGTATGGGATCATGATCTCATCCATACTCAGGGCCAATCTCTGGTAAAATACGCAGCGAAATTGTCTGCCAGTATCCAGAAAGAAAATGCTCTGGAATGGGGGGCACGCCGTTTGGTGGAATGGGCCAATGAATCGCGAAAACTGGCAGTACACCAGGGGTATCCACTTGAGTTAAACGACCAGGGTGAATTATCCAGACATTACCTTAAGGCAGGAGAGCAAGCCGTTGAGCTCCAGCTAAAAAAGGCCGGTGTCCGTTTGGCGGATTTACTCAATAAAACTTTGAAACCATAAACAGGAGAAGTCTGTGGGGGATAACGATCGGTTTTATTTCAAACAACTGTTAACTGGGGTTGACGTTGCGCAATCTGACCCCAGCGCCCGCAGCATGGCAAATTTTATTTATCTGATCGGGGATCGTGATACGCGCGAATGCATGGTTGTGGACCCCGCGTGGGATGTTGACGGATTGCTTAAAATCCTGGAAGAGGATGAGATGAAGCTGACCGGTGCGTTGGTAACACACTATCATCCAGACCATGTAGGGGGACATATTTTTGGTATGGACATCATCGGCCTTCCCCGGTTGATGGAAAAGAATCCGGTGCCGGTGTATGTAAACAAACATGAGGCAGAAGGGGTGAAGCAAGTGACTGGGCTTTCAGACACTGATTTAAAGTCAGTCGATAGCGAAGACAAATTAAAGATTGGCAACATTGAAATAAGTTGCCTGCATACTCCAGGTCATACACCCGGTTCACAATGTTTTCGAGTTGAAGATGGATTGATTGCGGGCGATACGCTGTTCCTGCAAGGGTGCGGGCGGGTTGATCTTCCCGGGGGCGACAGCGAAACCTTGTATCATACCCTGACCAAGCGATTGACCAAGATTCAAAATGAAGTTGTGCTGTATCCCGGTCACAATTATGGGGGAAAAGGGTCGGCCCCGATGGGTACAGTGCGAAGTTCAAATTATTATCTTAACGTCAATAGTCTGGAAGAGTGGTTTCGCCTCATGGGGGCCTAGCCCGAAAGGCAACGGAATACCTTTTTTGTGGGTTCAATGGCCTTGAACTTTTTTCTCTTTTAATCTCCCCAAACAATAAACCAACAAACCTATATGACTGAATCTGTAATTTACTCTGGCCAGCTCCGAAAAATGGAGCATGATTTCGCCGAGCCTATCCAGTATTTTCTGAGCCTGGATGAAAAGCGCCGGGAAGTGTCTTCACAGATCGGAAGGATGCTGACGTTGGAATTCGAAGGCACAATCACCTGTGTCGAATGCGGCCGGAAAATTAAAAAAACATATGACCAGGGTTATTGTTTTCCCTGCAGCCGGGACCTGCCGGAAAACGAGATGTGTTCCGTTCGGCCCGAACTTTGTGAGCATGAGAATGGTAATGAAGCCTCAAAGAAGTTCTGGAGTGAATACTGTAACGTTGATCATTTTGTATACCTTTCGCTCACTTCAGGTGTGAAGGTTGGGGTGACCCGGCATTGGAATATTCCGTCTCGCTGGATTGACCAGGGGGCTGTGGAAGGACTTATCATCGCAAAAACACCGGAACGAAAATTGGCAGGTCAGATTGAAGTGGCGTTGGCAAAGCACATGGCGGATAAAACCAACTGGCGTAAAATGCTAAAAGGAGAGGTCGAGGAAGTTGATCTGATCGATTGGCGGAACAAGGTGATCCAATGGGTCCCTGTGGATCTCCAGCAGTATCTGGTTCAGGATGAAAATGTTCAGAGATTGAGTTATCCGGTTCAAACGACACCTGCAAAAATATCGAGCCATAACCTCGATAAAGAACCAGCGTTTACAGACCGGTTGACTGGCATCAAGGGCCAATACCTGATCCTGGAGAAGAAGGTAATTAATTTAAGGAAATATGGCGGATATCATTTGAGGTTTAAGTTTGACGACTAGCAGAAACAAAAAAAGCCCTGGACAATTCGTCCAGGGCTTTTTAGAAAAAATCATACTATTTTTCTTTAGTGCAATAAAAAGTTACTGAGACCGGGCTACGCAGCCTTCTTGACGATTTCTCCCAGGAAGAATTTTTCGTCTTGCTCTTCATCGCGTCGCAATTCGGCGACCTTGATATTTTTAGCCAGTCCCAAAGTTTTCAAGACCCAGATTGCCATCCAGGTGAAATCAATTTCCCAAGGCCGTAAACCATGCCGGGCAGAGCTTGGAAATGCGTGGTGATTATTGTGCCAGCCTTCGCCCCAGGCGATAAGTCCGACCCACCAACAATTGGTAGAGAGGTCGTTTTCCAGTTTAACGTTTCGATATCCAAAGGTGTGAGCCGCGCTGTTGACGAACCAGGTTGAGTGGTAGGCGACAACTAACCGGACGAATATTCCCCAGATAACAAATGACCAACCCCCGACGGCAAACAGGATCAAGGCAAGAACACCCTGCAATTTAAGAAAGTTATTATCGAGAAACTTTATGAAAGGATCGCCCTGCAGGTCTTTGGAATGTGCATATATCTTTTGTGGGTCGTCATAATGGTTTTTGTAGATCATCCACTGAAAATGTGCCCAGAAAAATCCGTATTGCATACTATGAGGATCCATTGGCTGATCAGAGTTTGCATGATGCATTCTGTGCTGCGCCACCCATTTGGTGGGACCGTTTTGACACGCCAGGGTGCCACATAGTGCAAAGAAATAGCCAACGTATTTGGGTAATTCAAAACTTCGATGTGTCAGATAGCGATGGAAACCCAGACAAATGCCTAAGGAAGCTGTCATCCAATAGAGTAAAAACATGACCCCAACAGCGGACCAGGAGAAAAACTGAGGCAAAAAAGCAAGACACGCAGCCAGATGCAGGCCGGTGAAGAATGCCACGTTAATTTTGGACAATTGGGTTTTTAGGTGAATGTTTGGTAAATCGGCCATAACTTGAAAAACCTTTCGTCAAAAATTTTGGAATAAGGGTTCCAACACGATCCTTGCATTACAAGGTTACACGGAGATGGTTGTGCAAAATGTAAAACTTATGTAACATTTTAAATAATCAATGTTTTGGGCCATTTTTGGGGGCGGGTTTTGAGGCCTCGAAAATGTTAAAATCGGGTTATGAATAAGATAAAAACCATTTTTCATCCAATCATCATATTTATTGGAGTGCAGATTGCCTGGATTATACTTATGGCTATCTGGATTCGGTGGTATCTCAAGAATCGCCAGGATTTTAAGGCGTTTGCTGAAAGGCTTCAACCTGGTCTGTTTGCCACTGATTTGAATTGGGTTGTTTTGCTCGAAGGTTGCTTCCTGATGATTCTGATTCTAGGGGGATTTTACGTAATCTTTCTGTTTTGGAACAAGCAGGCCAAGCTTAACCAGTTGCAGAGCAATTTCGTTTCCAGCATGACTCATGAGTTGAAATCTCCGCTTGCCTCTATCCAGCTATATCTGGAAACACTGAAATACCATGATGTGTCACGAGAGGAGGCGCGCGATTTTGTCGAAACCATGCTGAACGATACGGAGCGTCTTTCCGGTCTCATTGAAAATATACTGCGCGCAAGCCACCCTGATCCAAAGAATATGCAGAACGAATTCCAGGCAGTAGATCTGAAGGTGTTTCTGGAAGAGGTAGTGGAAGTGCATAAGCCGCAATTCCGTGAAAACAAGATTGACCTCATCTGTGATTTTACTCCCGTTCCCACTATCATGATGGACCAGCGTTCCATGCGAATGGTGTTTAATAATCTGATGAGCAACGCATTGCGATATACCCTGGAGACCAAGGATGCTTCGGTGACCGTTCGTCTTGGTGCCGACAGCAGATTCTGTCACATCGCTTTTGAAGATAGGGGGATTGGTCTCAATGAGAAGGAAATAAAACGGATTTTCCGCAAGTTCTATCGTGTTTCAAAGCCGGAAACCCAGAACATTGTAGGGGCTGGCCTCGGGCTTTATATTTCCAGTGAAATTGTGAAAAATCATGGCGGATCTATCAATGTCACCAGTGACGGTAAGGACAAAGGATCGACGTTTACAGTGTCCTTGCCACTTAGTGGTGTCCCCGCACTTTCCTGGTGGGAAACATTGAAAACGCCTTTCAAAAGAGTTTCAATCACAAACCCGGCCGGGGCGGGCAGAGCAGGAAATTAAAAAAGTTTTATGGAATCCATAGAAATCAAGAAGAAGCGAATTCTGGTCGTAGAAGACGAGGCGCATCTGGCCAAGGGATTGAAGTTTAACCTGACTCGGGAAGGTTATGATGTGGAATTGGCCGGAGATGGTGACCTGGCTCTGGAAGGTTATAAAACAGGTGGATTCGATATGATGATCCTCGACCTCATGTTGCCAAAGCTCGGAGGACTGGAAGTGGTTCGGACCATTCGTAAAAATGATGTCCGTTTTCCAGTTTTGATGTTGACTGCCCGATCGGCTGATGAAGACAGAGCATCAGGGCTTGAGGCAGGTGCAGACGATTACCTCACCAAACCTTTTCATCTTCCGGAGCTGTTGTTGAGGGTCAAGGGGATCCTGCGACGCGGAGACTGGTATAAAGAACCCGTTCGCGAAGAAGACAAGTTTGAATTTGATGATAAGTGGGTGAATTTTGGAACCGGGCAGGCCCAAGGGGTGTCCGGTGAATTTATTCTCACCCAGAAAGAAGCCATGATCATGAATCTTTTGATATCGAAGCGCGGAGAGGTTGTTAGCCGGGAAGAGCTTTTGGAAAAAGTATGGGGCTTCAGACCGGATACTGAAACCAGGACTCTGGACAATTTTATTTCACGATTGCGTAAGTATTTTGAAAAGAAACCACAAAAGCCGGAATATATCTTAACGGTCCGGGAAAAGGGTTATCAGTTCAGGGCCGACTCCTGAGCTCGCCATGCCTATTCCCCGCAAACGATTTCGAAAAAAGCAGCAAGACTCTCCAGGTGATTTCCTTGAGTTTGGTGAACGGTCTGACAACCGTTACCCATTAAATGAAGACTGGGATGGCAGTGACTGGAAGCCAGTCTCTCGGTTGACATATGGCCTTACTACCGGAATGTTCTTTTATATGGTTTACCTCCTGGCGAACCATAATCCGATTACGGGTAGGTCGTTTGTTATTATGATGCTTCACAATGTGAATCTGGTATTCCACGAATTTGGCCATCCTGCATTTTCATTATTTGGTGACACTATAGGGATTCTGGGAGGAACCCTGGGACAGTTGGGAATCCCTCTGGTGGTAACGGTGGCGTTTTGGAAAAAGCGGGACAGTCTGGGGTTTGCTGTCGGATGTTTCTGGTTCTTTGAAAATTTTCTGGATGTTGCTGTATACATGGCAGATGCTATCGATCTTAAACTACAACTCATTGGTGGGTTGGGACTGGAAGCGCACGACTGGCGTAATCTGTTTTTGAGATGGGATTGTATTCTAAGTGCAAAAAAAATAGCAGCGGTGACCAGTGCTCTGGGCTGGATTGGAATGTTCTGGGCCTGGCTCTGGCTTGGGTGGCGCTGTTTGTTGACGCGTAACGCTCAACTACAATAAAAATCATGCAAAGGAGTTTTTGACGTGTACGATGAACAAATGGAAAAACTGATTGTGGCCCTCATGGTAGTTATCGAGAATCAGGGCGGTGAGGTGGCAGTTGATATGAAAGATTTTCATCGAATGTTTGAAGTCCGGCATCGAAAGGGTATTCAGGTTCGGGAAAGAGGGGATAAGGAAATGGTCCTCGTTCTCGGTGATATGCCTGTGAGCCCGGATGATGCGATGTCGAACTAAGCGATGGACCAGGTCATTGAACGACAGATAAGTTTCGAACAAGAAACCTGGATGCGATTGGTATTTATTTTAAATTATTTTTGCCCTGTTTCTATCAGGGAATTTAGTGGTAATCTCGAAGATGATAGTTTACGAAATAGGCTCCGGAAAGATCCCGTTTACATATAAAGAGGACAGGGGCCTGACAATCCTAAAAGGTTCCTCTGATATTCAAAAGCAGGAATGATCTGTTTTTATTAATAGATTAAAAAATGGTTCTTTTGAATATGAGGTGCCTTTCCTTAAGGGAGGTCGGGTATGGAACAATTACGGCAACTTTTTGAAACAGATGATGGGTGGGATAAAACGATCCTTAGGTTGGTTGCAGGTGGGGTGATGTTTCCACATGGTGCTCAAAAACTTTTGGGTTGGTTTGGTGGCTATGGTTTCAACGGTACCATGGGGTTTTTTACCGATACTATGGGGATGCCCTGGATCATGGGATTCACGGTAATTATGGTTGAGTTTTTCGCCAGCCTGGCTCTAATAGCAGGTGCCTTAACCCGCTTGTCAGCTCTTGGAATCAGCGTGGTTATGGCTGGGGCGGTAACTGTTGCCCATTGGCAAAACGGGTTTTTCATGAACTGGGCCAATAAAAACGAAGGTGAAGGATTTGAATATCACTTGTTGATGATCGGCATGTGTGGAGCTTTATTGATAGGGGGCGGTGGAAAAGCTTCTTTGGACAGGATGGTTTTTGAGCGTCTTAAAGCCTGACCGGGGATGTCCAAACTAGTTGTTGTTGGTATGGGAGTCAACCCTCATTTTTGCCATTATAAAGAACGACTCTGACTGTTTGCTCGGTGATCAAGCCTTCTGTCACCACACCTGAGAGCATGGGCTTTATGCGATCGATGTTTTCACGGTTATCCACCACTTCTACCACCACTGGCAGGTCAGTCGACAGCCGTAGAATAGAGGCCGTGTGGGCATGGCTGGTCTTTCCAAAACCATCAATGGCCCGAAGTACGGTGCACCCGGAAAGTCCTTCTTTTCGAAATAATTCGATAAGGTATTTATATAAAGCCTTATCCTTAAAGCGCGTCGCTTCACCTGTATAAATCCTAAGGACAACAGCATCGGATTGTGGTTTCATCAGAAATCCCCTTTTATAACTGCAAAGCCAACGTTCGCCCCAGATACACACCCAGCACGGCCAGAATTACAGAGCCGAGAATATTGGTGGAAACCAGGCCCCATTGTCCCTGGTCCATCAAACGAAAGGTTTCGTATCCAAAGGTCGACATGGTGGTGAAGGAGCCCAGCATTCCAATGCATAAAAACAAACGCGCTTCTTCCGACAAGATGCCTTTAAATTCGGAAAGGAACATCAGGGTTCCCAGCAGGAAACTGCCCAGGAAGTTGACCGACAGTGTTCCAAATGGAAACTGTGTGCCGCTTCCCTGAATCCACCCGCTTACCAGATACCGCAGGATCGCACCGAGGAATCCACCCGCCCCGACCCACAGTAACACTGACATATTGGCTCCTTGATTTCGTAATATGATTGCAACACTGAGGCTGTCCAGCCTATACTTTAGTAGATTTTTCCGAGGTTCCCAAATTTTTGTTTGTGAGGGAACCACCCACCTGTTTTTTGAAAGTTAATGGAATGAAAGTCGTTAGTCTGCTTCCATCCGCTACAGATATTGTATGCAGGTTAGGTCTGGAGGATAAGCTGGTTGGGCGATCACACAGTTGTGACTTCCCTCCGTCCGTGTTAGACCTGCCAGCTCTTACCAGTACTCGCGTTGAACCTTATTTGCCAAGTGTCGAGATTCACAGGTCTGTCGAAAATATTTTAAAGGAAGCGGTGACTGTATACCAACTGGATGAGAAGAAATTGCAAGAGCTGGCGCCTGATTTTATTATCACGCAGAATTTATGCGATGTGTGTGCGGTTTCTTACGGGCAAGTGGAAAATGCCTGTAAGCAGGCATTTGGTGACCAGGCTCAATTGATCTCCCTTCAGCCGGGAACTCTTGAGGATGTGTGGCAGACCGTGAAGCAGGTGGCGGAGGCGTTGGATGCCGTTTCCGCTTACGAATCGTTTCGAAACGATGTTGAAAAACGGACAAAATATATCCAGGAAAAGGTTGCGAATCTTTCCAAAAAGCGTGTGCTGACGATTGAATGGATCGATCCTGTCTATATTGGTGGGCTGTGGATGGCGGATATGGTGGAGATCTGTGGAGGCAAGCCCCTGTTTTCGAAACCGGGAGAAAAAGCGGTTGTTCTGAATGCAGAGCAGTTGCAGTCAATCGATCCGGAAGTCGTCGTCGTCAAGCCCTGTGGATTCAACCTCGACCAACTGATTGGAGAGATAGACCGATTGAAACAGCAGGTGCCCTGGCAAAACTGGACGGCTTCAAGGGAACAGCAGTTTTATTTTGTAGATGGCAACCGTTACTTTAACAGACCCGGACCCTTTCTCATGGAATCGCTTGAGATCCTTGCCTACTGCACACACCCGGAAGCTTTCCCGGACTTTGGAACTCGATATGCCAGGGACTGTATCCGGTTGTCGGCGGGGTTGGAATTGCCGGTCAATTGATCTTATAGCCAGCGAAAGTGAAAATATAGGAGTTGGCTAGCTTGGTGCCTTCTTTTAATTGCTGGCGTACACGGGTAGGCAGCCAATAGCCTTCGATCTTGCTGTAGAAAAACTCCAGAGTCTCTTCATATTTTTTCCCGTTCATTTCAAACCTTGACCGACTTTCCAGCACCTGCGACTTCCCATTTCTATCAGCATATTTCAAATGACTGGTGACATTGAAAGGGGAGTGCTGCCTTCTTAGAAGAAGGGTTTTTATGTTCCAGTGCCTGGGGTCGATTTTAAAATCATATTGCATGATCGGATGAGCCGAGTCTGTACTAAACCGGGCTTCAAGATATCCCTTCCGCTGTTTTTTCCCCTTAAAGGTGTAATCGTCAAGGGTCTTGCTCAAGGGGATGGGCATGAATACTTCAGCGTATTGCGACATAAACTTTAATATCTCGAGTTCTCTTATTGGAGAGACGCTGCCAGCCGACTCGTCAATTTCAAAATCAGGTTTATCCTGACCGGCTTTCCAGTTAAAGATAACGGTTGGGTTGTTGAGAAGTTTTTTATCCTCAGTGTCTGCAAAGGGATCAAGCTGGGCCCAATGGATACTGAATTTCAGGCTTTTAATGCCCTCGCGCTGTGGGTAATAGTAATGCGAATCGAGTTTTTCGATTAAAGGAGGGGGAGGGGCGGCTGAAGAGAGACTGGCTGCCAAAAGGAAAGCAGCGCACCCAGTTAACGCAACGGCTAGTGAGAAGCGGAAAATGTTATCAGAGATTTTCAAGGGCGAGCGTCAGCTTATAAACCGGCGTTGAATTCTTTGTTGAGCAGGATGCGCATTACTCTTTTGGACGTCTCGCTGTCCCATTCCCGTGAGCCGGAAATGAATCCTCTCAACTTTCCGTTGGCATCAATCAGATAAGAGGTTGGGAGCCCCATAATAAAGTAACGCCGCCGTGTTTCCTGGTTCGGGTCCAGGAGAACCGGAAAAGTTAATTTGTACTGATCCACATATTTCTGGACTTCCTCAGGGTCCGCCCTGTCAATGGAGATGGCGATTACCTGAACACCTTCATTCTTCATGGTTTCATGCAAGCGTTGCATGGAAGGCAGTTCTTCTTTGCAGGCCTGGCACCAGGTAGCCCAGAAGTTAAGGAGAACCGGTTTGCCGCGAAGGTCTTTCAAGTCTACTGTTTTGCCAGTAAGGTCTTTTAAGGAAAATTCCGGAGCGACCTTGATTCGTTGAGGGTAGACCGCACCCAACTGCGAATACGCTTCCTTGTGTGCCAACGCATTTCCGTTTAACAAGGGAGCAACAGCAAAACCTAAAGTCAGGCTCAATACCATGAGTGAACGTTTGACCTTCATCACCTTCTCCTTAGCGGGCGTTTCGATGCAGGTATGCCCGGATTGTCCGCATGTTTTCTTTTGTGTAAGACACTTTTCGTTCGTCCATGAACTCCACCATCATGCCAAGTACGTGATCCCATTGTTCCGGAGTGTGTCTCCCGGGATGAGGCACTGAATGGCACTGGCCGCATTGGGTTACAAAGGTCTTGTGGACCGGAGTGCCTGCTTCAGGATAATTTCCAAAAGAGGCACAACCCGATGCCACTAAAACCAGAATACTTCCCAAAAAAATTTTCTTCCATGAAACTTTTTTAATGTTCTTTTTCCTTTTAAACACGGGTGTTCAGATTAAAAACCGAGTTCGCCAGGAGCCTTGGTGCCCTTGTAGCGGCGGCTCTTGGAAGTCGGAATTTCGATGTAATAACTGAACATCATGCGCCACTCTTCACTCAATTGCGGACCACTCAAATCCTGATGAATCGGGACGGATGCCAGCAGTTCCATAATGTGCAGGGGAAACGGTTGGAACTGAACTCCAGCTGTAATATTGAGCTTGGTGAATCCATAGTTGTTTGGATCAAACAAAGGGCTCGCAAACTGGCCGGTCGGAGCAAAAATACCGTTACCGTTAAAACGTGTTGCGCCAGGCAGACCATTGTAGGCATCTTCCAGATGGCCATTGAACTGGAGTTGAACCAGTGCTTTTTCATGAAACTGGTACATGGTGTACAGGTCGAATTTAAACTCGTCCCCCTGCTCATAGCCCTGGTCATTTTCATGCCAACGGCCAATGTACATGGCGTTTAAACCGTACCAGAAAGGAGAGGACGAACCCTGGAGGGTCACCGCCATGATTGGGTCAAAACTACCACTACCCATTTGCATTTTGTAGGGCAGGATCTGGCCATTTTGACCTGTGATCGGACTTCTTGTGAAACGCTTGTTGATATCCCCGGTTGGGAATGACAGTCCGCCGACAATTGAAATTTGTTTGGTCGGGACCAGGTTGTCATCGGAGTAAAGGCGATATTTTGCCAGAACTTTGGTGTCTCCCAATCCTTCGGAGTGCATCGTGAAGCCTCGAGCCCTTGAAGGATTGTTCCCTAACATGTTGTTGCGAAGTGGAACATTGAACACCATATCCATGTCGTTTCGCTTGTAACTGGTCATGGCCATAATGGCAAAGTCGTCGGTGAAGGAATAGGCACCGCCCAGCATGGTCATGTACATGCGCATCTCGCGAGGAGCTGCACCGAACGTTCTACCGTTCGGCATTCCAAGAATAGATTCCGTGACGATGTCATTAGTTCCGCTGCGAAGGGGTCCCATTTCCATAAACATCTGGCTCAGCTTCACCCGGAATTCATGTGTCTCCGGAATTCCACCACCAAAAATATTCATGGGCATGTTACCGCCACAGTGGGTACAGCACAGTCCGACATAGGCTTGAACGGTGGATGCTGGAAGCAACCAGACGGCAACCATGAAGGTCAACAGTAAAGATTTGAGCTTGTTTAACATTGCTTGTTCTCCGAAAAATCAGCGACTTTTCCACAGAAAGGCGAATTTAAAAAAACGCACAGTCTTCCAGGGATAGACCTGAAAACAGGATTTATACTTTTAGTATTTGTGTTCTATTGGGAGTTAACTAAACAGAATTTAAGCTAAAGACCGCGGAGGGGGAGATGCGGTTTCAAGGCTTAAAATTCCGGGTTTTTCATTTTGGAGGAGGAGGTGAGTGACCCGGATGTCCTTGCTGGGTTTTAATACAATCGAAATAGTGACCGGTGTGACCGGATTTTGAATATTTGCCCCGTGCTTGGATGCGGGTGTACTACCGCAGGCAGAAGTCAGTATTTGTATGGATTCTTTTGTCTTTTGCGCGTGAGGACAGAATTTTAAAAAATGATTGGTATGATTTTTTAATAAGCAATGCAACGAGACAGCCTTCTTTTTGTGATCAAACGGGTTTTTTCCATGCGAATGAGGATGCGCCAACGCATTGCTGGACAACACACTCAATCCCAGGAAGAGAAATCCGGTTACAATGATGACAAATCGAAAGGATCGCATAAGGCTCTTTTGATAGAATTCTCCCAATTCTATACCGAAACAAGTCTTTATGTCAAATTGGTGCTTGGCGGGAAGCCTTGAAAAACAAAGGGCTTTAAGGGGAGGTGTTAGATTTACAGCGCTTGAAGGCCCAATCGCGGGTCCATTTATGAATAAAATTTTCTGGACCTGGAATGGGTTCTACATAGAGGAAAAGCATTCCTGCTTTTACTGCTCCCCCGTCAGTTAAATAATTATCCCCAATCATGCACACTTGCGCAGGGTTTTCCAGTTCAAGAAAATGTTCCATCGCTTTCAGGAAGCCCTCGGGGGCTGGCTTGGCGGGAACATCGGATACAACCGGGATTCCGGGGAATTGATGGAACCGGTCTTCCCGGGCATTCGTGAATATAGCTACCTTGAGCCCGGATTCTTTCATCTTCAGGACATGACCGACTACGGCATCACTGTATTGCCGGGCATGGTCTGGCCCGAGAGTGCCGTCGGCATCAATGAGAACACCTTCGATACCGTCCGTTTTTAGCCGCTCAATAGAAATATCCTCAAACCGGGAGACGGATTGGTAAGTGGTCATTGATTCTGGTTGAAACATCAGTGAAATAAATCGCTTTAATTTAACCCATTTCAATCCGGACCGATCTGACATGAATTCGCAATTCCCTTGTGAGTTGTGTCAATTAGCTGGTAGAAAGTTTTGGCTGAAAACAATAAATACCTTATTGATTCCAGGTTGTTTTTGCAATAAATGAAAACTTTTCAGTAAGGGTTGAATAGAGATATGAGAATTTCTCAAAGAGATCACCTCCTGTATTGAGCCTCATCTCCTGCAAAACAAGTCTGGTATGAGTTGAACAAATTTTTTTTTAAACTTTGATTGGTTTATCTGGATAGAAGCAAATAATGAAAACGCTAGGGCCAGCTATGGCATTCCAGGTCTTTACAGAGGCCAATGCGTCAGGCCACACCACTCCTCGCTCAATCGCCACAATTTTTCCTGATCCTCGACACTGTAGGATAAAGTCGAGCTTTTCACCGCCTTCTTCTTTGTGAAGTATTTCCCGGATAAATGTTTTATATCATCTGATTCCGCAAGATGAATCTGGGTTTCAGCGCCACGCTCAGGATTAATGTAAAAAAATGGGCGTGCGATCGCTTTACTCAGTTTATAGAGAAAAGATCCTTCCCTGCCAAAACCGGTATCGACAATTCCAGGATGCAGGCAGTTGACCGTGACCCCTGTTCCTTCCAAACGCTTTGCAAGGGCATAGGTGAACATAACGTTGGCGAGTTTTGACTGGTAGTAAGCGGGCAGGGCGCGGTAATTCCTTTTCATAAAAATATCATCTAAGTTGATTGTTCCCCAGGCATGAACCATGGAGGAAACGTTGATGATTCTGGCGGGAGCGGATTCTTTTAGCCGATCAATTAAAAGCCGGGTAAGGAGAAAGTATGCAAGGTGGTTGGTGGCAAAAGTAGTTTCGTACCCGTCGACAGTTTCTCGTCGCTCCCCAAGCAGGACACCCGCGTTGTTCATGAGAATATGAAGTCGAGGGTGATTCTCTATAATTTTTTTTCCGAGTTTGCGGACCTCCTCCACCGCGCTCAGGTCTGCTGAATAGGCATGCAGATTTGCGTTTCCAGTTTTCGCTGTAATTTCATCGCGCGCTGCAATAGCTTTTTCCTGATTTCTACAAACAAGGATTACCTCAGCGCCGTTTCCAGCGAAATGTTCAGCACTGACCCGTCCCAATCCGGAGTTGGCTCCTGTTATAAGAAGGGTTTTGTTGTGCATGATCTTAAGTGATGGAAGTTGATTGGAAAGGGCAAATTAGCCGCCACCCGATACTGCCTGAAGAATAGTGAGTCGGTCGCCTTCTGTTATTTTACACTCCAGAGAGTCGAGCCACTTTATATTGTCCTCATTAAAATAGATAAGGATGTGGGGGCGGATGTTCCCGGATTTTGTAAGGCAATGATGTTTAAGCAGGGGATATTCCTGCCATAAAATTTCTAGCGCTTCATCCAATTGGGAAGCATGAAGACTGGTTTCCTGATTACCACTCAGGCAGTGAGCCAGGATTGAGGGCACCTGGATTTGCAGTTGCATGTTATTTGATGGTCATTATTTAATGAAAACAGATACGGCATTGATACGAGGCAGCTGGCAGGGCAGTGTCTGCCATTGATCCCCGTTATTAGTGCTGTAGTGTACCTGGCCACTAATAGTTCCAAAGTAGACACCGCATCTGTCCAGCCCGTCTACCGTCATCGCCTGTCGCAATACTCCCGTAAAACTTTGTTGAGGCAGACCATTAGTTAAAGCCTGCCAGGTATCGCCGGAATCTACACTACGATAGACACGTAGATTTCCATCGGGTATCACGCGATACTCGTCGCTTTCCTGAGGAACGATAAACAAGGTGCCGGGATCATTCGGATTGATCACCATGGGAAACCCAAACTTGTGGGGCAACCCGGATTCTATGCGTTGCCACGTATCGCCGGCATCATTGCTTCTAAACACGCCTCGGTGATTTTGTTGATAGAGTTTCTCGGAGTTGGTTGGATCGAGAATTAGACGGTGAACACACGATCCGATTTCCTTGTGGGTTTTGCCTTCAATAACGATTTCAAGTCCTTCATTTTTGGTGGACCAGGTTTTGCCGTCGTCATCCGACCTGAACACCCCCACCGCTGAAATCCCCGCCCACAACCTCGCGGGGTTTTGGGGATCAACAAGCACTGAGTGGCAACAAAGCCCTCCTTTCCCACCCATCCATTCTTCCCGGGAAGGGTGACCGGAAAGCCCATCGAGTAATTCCCAATGTTCTCCGCAGTCATGGCTGACAAAAATTCCTGCCGGATCAACACCGGTATAAAAAGTATCGGGTTGGTCCCGGGTACCTGGAACGATAGTCCAGATGGATTCAATTTCATAAGGACTGTCTTGTGGATATTGTGGCGGATTTTTTATTTCGCGCCAGCTGTCCCCGAGGTCTTCCGATAGGTGAATACCGGGCCCATAGAAGGGAGAGTTAACGGCAGCATAAATTCGGGGCTTTTTTCGAAAATCAAACAGGGTGTCGGAAACGGACCAGCCTTTGAGAAGCGGTCCCCGCATTTCCCAGTTGTTTCGTTCCAGATCGGAGGAAAATAGAAATAACCCTTTTTCAGTACTGACCGAGAGGAAAACGTCTTTCATAAATTCACCAATAAAAAAAAGCCCGCACCCTTTTCAAAAGGTGCGGGCGGAGAAACTACAAACCTTATTTAAGTTTTGCGTTGAGGCTGATTTCCGGACCAGCCAGGGCTTTTGAAACAGGGCAGCCGTTTTTGGCAGCTTCCGCCAGTTCATTGAACTTGGCATCATCAATCCCTGGAATTTCCGCTTCCATATCCAGTTCGATTTTAGTGATAGCGAAACCATCGCCCACTTTTTCAAGATGAGCTGTCGCAGTAGTCGCAACGCTTTTCGGGTCGAATCCGCTTTTTTCAAGAGTGGCTGAAAAAGCCATGGAATAGCAGCCCGCGTGGGCAGCGGCAATCAATTCTTCCGGGTTGGTTCCGTCTCCGCTTTCAAAACGCGACACGAAAGAAAATGGACCTTCATAGGCTCCAGATCCAACTTTCATGGTTCCTTTACCATCTTTGAGTTTGCCTTCCCATTTGGCAGATGAACTTCTCGCAGGCATCCGATACTCCTCTATTTTAAAATGTTGGTTTATAAAGACCGGTCAAAAACTAAACATCTTCAAGGCTTTGAAGAACCTGAACTTGAGATCCAGTTTTGTCTTCTGAATTTCAGGGTTCGAAGATGGCTTAATGTGGCTTTAGAGTTACTTTAACAAAAGAATGTGGCTCGTAAAAACATTGAATGAGTCTCCGTTATACGATGACTGTAAATTATAAAAGGATTCGGGAATGTTATCTTACTGGAAAATTATTAGCAGGGTAGAAGATAGCCCTTTAAAGTCAAATGCTTTCAGGAACAAAATCGGTCGTCAGGGTGCTGATCGGTTGAGCTTCCCTGCTTTTTGGAAACGCCTGATTTCTTCATCACTGATTTCAAATCTCTCCATTTTTCGAACCGAATCAAGGATATCATCGGAAATCTTGTGATCCTTCCCGTAACTCTCTGAAACCGGGCTTAAACCGCGAATGCTGGAGCCCGAAGAAGATTCCTGGGCTGTCATGGTTGGAGTGGTGCCGAGCAGGGCATCCAACGAATCACCCTGCTTTTCAGTCGGGGCCTTTTTTCTTTTGTAGGATCTTTTTTGCCGGGTCGCGGAGTCCATTGTTTCCGATGATTTGGACGAAACCTGGGGTGTTCCCGTGGCGCGCGAGGGAGAAGGGGATGGCGGAGTTTTTTGAACTTTCGGTTTTACCGGGTTTGATAGCACCGGTGGAGTTGTGGTTGCGGGTTCACTGGAAGCCCGGGGAGGAGACGATTCCATCCTGGTGGATTTAGAAGACCCGCTGGAGCACCCCGAGGTGCCAGTCAGAATAATCACAATTGCCGTGAAGGAAAAAACATTCCAAAAACCTGAAGAAAGCTTTTTATTATTCATAAATCAATGTTCACAGTCAGGGAGTTTTATCTGCCAATCAGGTCCATTGCCGGAAATACAATTGTATTGTCGGGAAAAGACCTGGGAATAAATATGTAATAAGGATAAACAATTTCATCCAGCGTATAGTTTTTTTTCAGGGAAGATAGAAACCTCTCCGGGAAATTAATGTTTTCATAAAATGCTTTTCCGCTCAATGATTTTTTTTGGGCCATGCTTTCGAAAGGAAATTCTTTCGAAATGGGCGACCAATTCGTGAGGATCACTGCTCTAAACTGTTTTTTTTCAAGCTTGTTAAAAAGGTTTTGACTAATTTCAGGAAACTTTATTGACAAGACTCTGAGGGAGTAGGCATCAAGGAGGTAGGGTTTATGACCCATCAAGATCGGAATCAGCGGGTTTTCACTCAAAACGGGACCTGCTGTTGCAGGGAGCTTTTTAATTATACCTCCAATGTCTTGGAACGTTGGCCTCCCGTTTTGCTTGAAATGATTTGAGACAGAATCTACGCCCGGTAAAAGAGTCAGGAGGGTACCGACCATGAGCATAGGAAGGATAGCTATTGTGGGATAACGGTTTTTAAATTGACTGCTCCAGCCGCAGGCAAGAACCCAAAGTGATGCAGCCAGAAGATCTATCAGGTGGATGGAATCTGTATCAGGAATGGCAAAAAGAGCAACCGTTCCCAAAAAGGTTATCCAGAAATATATTTCTGCAAATGTACCCCTTAAAGGTTTAAGGACAATCAACGTCCAAAATGCCGCGCCTAATAGCATAAGGAAGAAAGGATCGCTCAGGGCAGTTTTAAAAAACCAGAAAGGAACTTGTAAGATGGAATTCCAGCTAGTTTCTTTCAGAAAATAGGTCGCAAGCGATCCATCAAATCTTCCGCCGCTTGCTGTTTGCAATATTTCCCAGAGCAACAGAGCCAGGGATGCTGTTACCAGAAATAAACCGCAGCCTGCTTTGATTCTTCTTTTAAACAAAAGGTAAAGGGAGACTGCAACCCAGCCGTACCCCATAGTGATTTTACTGAACCAGGCCAGGACAAACCCCACTACCATCCAGATCCATGTTGCAGCAGTGGGTTTTTTTATGCCTTGTATAGCGAATCCCAAAGCAATCAGATTCAGAAAGCTCGCCAGTAAATCACTGCGAACTTCCAGATGAGCCAACTGAAAAGAAGAGGAGAAACAAGCTAAAAGCACAAAAGGGACGGCTGTTGATAACGGCACCTCGGATTTTTGCATTAAACGAACCAGGGCCAGTAGAAAGCAGAATCCGATCAACAGGGTCAAGATGGCTCCGGCGGTGGAAGGAATTCCAACCAACTCCATCATGCCGGCAAGCAGGATGAAGAAAAGAGGCATGAATCGACTGCCGCCGTAGCCCGTTTCTTCAAAGTATGGGCGGTAAAACTCTCCATTGACAAAATCCCAGGCGTACGCGGTCCAGATGCCCGAGGTGTCGCTGAATGGAAGACCGTCAGTCCAATACCAGGCAAGCAGAGCGAAAAATTGAGCCATCCCTGTAAAAGCGGCTATTTGAAGCCAGGTACGTGAGCTTTGGGGTGAGGTTGGGTACATAGAAAGATTGATTGGAGTTGAAAAAATTACTATACGATTTCAGGTAACTTTCGTCAGGGTATTTTTATCGATGTGATGGAACAGGTCGGGTTTCCCCTTGATCTGGATCTGGGTATCTTCTTCATAACTGAAGCTTTGATCCGGGTGAAATGTTACTTTCAATAAATAGTTTACAGTCTTGAACTCCTTGTCGAGAAACAAGTTTGAGCAAATTCCATAGGTATCGGAACCGGCCTTGGCAGACAGTTCAAATGAGTCGGCACCTTCTTTAACAGTTCCGCCTGCCAGAACATTCACTCCTCTAGGGACAATAAAGCAGCGCATGGCTTGGCGATTGGCTTCATCCCAGAGCCAGTAACCCAATTCTTCATGGAAAGGGCTGTCTGAGCCAATTTTCCACGCCGTCGTCGAATAGCGGAGGCCAAATAGTTCCTGCTCATGATTATTTACAGGGCCAAATGGATCAAACGTCATGCGTTCCCTGAATTTATTATTTTCTGTTTCCCGGTTTCCGGAAGGAGCTGTGTCGTCTCCTTTATCTCCTTCCCAGATTCCAGCAAGCTTTCCCAAGGGACCGAGTTTGTCAATGATATCCTGATCCATCTTGTTGCTCCTTTCTTAATAAAGTATTCGAATTTATATATTAGAACAACCCGGTCTTTTTGTCTCGAGAATGTATTTCCGAAAAAAAAGAAAATTTTTTCTCAAGTGGATAATTTTGAGGCAAGTCAGGAAAATAGCGCAGGGATGCTCGGGGAATAAATATTTGAGAATAAAAAAGCCGGGCACCCTGTGGAGGTCAGGATGCCCGGCTTTACAAAAGAGGTTCTTAGTTAAATCGGAAATTCATTCCAACAAAACCGGATCTCCCTTGTGTACCAAATGGAATAGCGACTTCATAATCTTCGTCCCAGATGTTCTCAATACGTGCGGTAAATTCCAGGTTTTTCATGGGACGTAACGCAAGTGCAATCCTGCCAACGGTATTCCCATTTACCCGACTTCTAGCGGGGAAGGAACTGAAGGCTGAGCCTCGGGTGTGTACACCAAACAAAGCGTCAAAACAATCCCAGGGTGTCCAGTGAAGATTGAATGTGTAAATATTTTCCGGTCGACGAGGAAGCTGACTGCGTGTGTTGATGTCTTGTGTGTCCACGTAAGTGTGGGTAGCGCTCACTCGGAATGTCTGATGGATTTGAAAACTACCAGTGGTTTCAAATCCATTGGCGGTGGCATTGTCTACCTGAAACGCTCCGAACATTCCATTTAGAAATTGAGCAATGATCAGATTATTGTAATCAGCATCAAAGTAGGTGGTGTCGATCACGATACGTCCGTCAAAAAATTCCTGCCGTAAACCGACTTCCCAGCTGTCGGTATCTTCCGGAACCAGATTGGGGTTGCCAAATCCTGGGAAGAAAAGCTGATTGAATGTCGGAACCCTGAATGCGGTAGCGTAGGCCCCGCGAATTTTGGTTCCGTACCTGTTGAGCTTGTAAGCTCCCTCAAATTTATATGTCAGGGCATCGTCGTAAATTGAATTGATAGTTTGCCTGAAGCCTGCGGAAAGGAACAATCGATCATCATAGTTAAAATTTAACTGAGTGTAATACCCTTGTGCATGGTTTTCACCTTTGAGGCCATTGGAAAAATTTTGAGCATTGGTAGTCTGGTGCTCAAATCCGGCGACGACTGAAAAGTTGTCGTTTATGCGAAAATTATTCTGAAGGTCTGCGGTGTAGGATCGGCTGAGGATTAATGAAGGGAAGGCACTTCTTGTATTCACTTCATTTTGTCCGTAGTTCATGTTGAGACGGGCATGCCACCAGTCGGTGAGTTGTTTCTCTACCGGAACGGCGAGATACCATTGATCTGTCTGACTGCTGGAGTTGTTGTCTGCAATTTGAAAGGAATTGTCAAAGTCATTGGCAGACTGCGTGTATCTGCCGATGAAATCTATGCGTCCATCACCCAGAAAGTTTTTTCCGATGCGGGTGGACACGGTGGTGTTTTCATAGTCGTCATTTTCCAAGGCACCACGCCGTTTATTGACCGTAGAGAAACCCTCGGTGTCGGTTCGCGAAGCTGTGACGGAATAATCCAGAAAATCGAGGTCGCCTCCGCTGCCTGCCTTGACTTTGGTTGTTCCGAAGGTGCCTCCTTCTACTCCGAAAAAATGTTCAGGTTCTTGTCCAGTGCCTTTTTTGGTGACAATATTTATAACACCGCCGACCGCATCTGATCCCCAAAGCGTACTTTGTGCTCCTCGCAGAATTTCAATCCGCTCGACATTGTCCAGGTTCAGGTTGGAGAAATCGAAAGCCCCCAAGGTATTGGAGTTTGCCTGGACCCCGTCGATCATCACCAGGGTTGCATCGGAGTTTGCGCCGCGCATAAATATGCTGGAGGGTGCACCGAAAGCTCCGGTTTGGACTGCTGAAACCCCCACTTGTTCTCTCAAAATTTCCAATACTTGAAAGTGATTTTTCTCGCGGATTTCCTCCTGTGTGATTACGGTGATGGCTGAGGCTTCTGTGTTTTTGGCGTTGGTTCGCGTAGCCAGTACTTTGATTTCAGGCAGGGTGCTTTGATTGTCAGCTGCGGGAACAGGTGTGGCTGTAATACAGTCGGTGCTGATTAATGCAAGTATCAGGATGAAACATTTGAATCTGGTCATAGTGAATCCTTTCCTCGAAGGAGAAGATTCCGGGCAGGTTTCCTGACTTGGGGCGACCTACTGACCATGCCTTCCCATTTCACAATTCGAAACAGTGGCGTAACAGGCTTTCGTTCCCCTTACAGTTGCGGGACAGTGTCGGATTTTCACCGGACTTCGCTTGACCGGAATGGTTTAAAAAAATGTACTACTAAGCAGACCTCTTTGAAAAAATTAATGGATTAAAAGTGAAACAATGCAAAACAAAAAAACAGCAAGAACAGATGCCGTGAGCATTATGATTTGGCTCTGCTTGATGTCATCTTGTTCAATGTCACGAGTTGATTCACCCAGCGTGGGTTTTGATACCCGAGTACCTTGATAGCTGGATGTGCCGCCCAGTTGAACACCTAAAGCCCCTGCCATGGCAGCTTCGGGGAACCCTGAATTTGGGCTCAGGTGTTTGCGTCCATCGCGAAGGGCGGTGGTTAATGCCCTCCATCCGTTATGACCTGTAATGAAGGTGGCAACAGGGAGTAATACGGCAGAGAGCCTGGCCGGTACCCAGTTGGCGACATCATCCAGACGAGCCGGAAAGGTTCCGAATTCGCGATAACGTTGGTTTCGATAGCCAAACATCGAGTCGAGGGTGTTGACCGCCTTATAGCCCATTGCCAGAGGAGCGCCTCCGATAAAGGCAAATAGCAACGGGGCGAGCACGCCATCAACATAACTTTCTGAAATGGTTTCAACCGTGGCGCGCGAGATTTCATTCTGGTTTAAGTTAGCAGTATCGCGACCCACAATTCGGGATAACCAGTTCCTCGCAGCAGGCAGGTCTCCGGACTTTAATGATTGGAAGACCGGACGACTTTCGTCAAAAAGACTTCTTACGGACAAGGTGGTGTATATCAAAAAAGCTTCGACTACGAAATTTACCGTAGGATGAATTAGCGTCGCGCCTTCAAGCAAAAACCAGATTATCCCATATGCGACACCAACCACAGTCAAAGTGCTGATGGTGCCTGCAGTGAAAGCAGAGAAAAACTTACGGGTAAGATTTTCCATTCGAGCCGCGAGCCATCCGATTCCCTTTACCGGATGGGGAAACTTTCTGGGGTCTCCCAAAACCAGGTCAAGCAGGAACGCTATTGAAATGAGGGCGAACGTTTCAGAGGTCATATCGTCATCATCCCAGGCATGATTTTAAAGCGTTGATCAACGAAGTATTTTCATCCTTTGTGCGAATGCCTACCCGGAAGAACCTGTGGTTGAGTCCCCTGAAATTGCCACAATTTCGAATCAGGATATTTTCTTTGAAGAGGTTTTTATATAAGGTTTCTGGGTAAATGGAGTTGTCGGTTAACTTGAACAATAACGAACACGAATCAGAAGGGAATAGTTGTACAGTTGAGAACGAATTTAAAAGGTCACCAATGCGCGCTCTTTCTTTTGCAAGAAACTTTCTCGTCTCTTTCATGTACTCGGTTTCGTCCAGGCACATCAATCCCACCTCGAGTTCTATAGACCCTGCAGACCAGGGCGGTATGAAATTTTCCAGTTGTTTCTGGATGGAAGGGTTCATTATTCCGTATCCAAGACGTATTCCGGGGATGCTGAAAAATTTTGAGAAAGTACGGATCAGAATGAGATAGGGATTGTCGTGTATTATTTCTGGAAGGAAATTTTCTTGTTCGGTGAAATCGATGAACGTTTCATCTACGATGAGGAAATTCTGATTTTTGTTTGTGAATCTCAGTAACTTTTCAATTAGATCTTTGTTGCATAGGGTGCCGCTTGGGGACGCAGGATGGCCCAGAATAACTCCGCCAAGATTTTCTATTGATTTTAAATAGGGTTCCAATACTTCCCATCGCAGATCAAAATCTTTTTCTGGATCAAGCAGGAAGAAATGGGTTTCGATTCCACGTAACTCGAAAGACTTTTCATATTCAGAGAAGCAGGGCGCGATGATACAAACGGATTGCGAAGGTTTCCACAATTCCGGCAACGTGTAAATCAGTTGCGTGGAGCCGTGAGTAACAAGAAAATTCTCGGGCTTGAGGCCGAAATAGTCGCCAAGTCGTAATTTTAAGGAGTTGGCAAAGGGGGCAGGGTAGGCTCCTGTTCTGTGAATTGCACCTAAAATAGTATGTGCCAGGGATTCAGGAGGGCCCATTGGATTGAGGCAGACACTGAAATCGAGCAAGTTGTCTAAACTCCCATTGCTATAGGGCTTAAAGACAGCAGGATCGCCACCATGTTCTGGAAACTCAAATGTAGAGGCTTTGGACTTTCCCTCAAGATTAAACGAGAAAGAATTGTCTATTGTGCGGATAGTTTCCAACTGTTCTTCCACCGGAGGATATCCTTTCCAGTGAGAAGAAGGGCAAAAAAAACCACTCTATATAGGAGAGTGGGTGCGTGAACCCTTCACCTCTTGTGTTCGAAGAGAATCGTGAAGCTTAGTCTGGCGAGGCTTTCTGGCTTCCGGTTCATCCCAATTTCACGCCTTCCCGTAAAGTTTACCTGCGAAAACTAATTATTGACCGCGAGCAACTCAAGTATTTTAGAGCTGCGAGTAAAAGAAACAGTCAATATGGAGTAATCAGAGGTCTCTTTAAAACAGTGGCTTTTGCGAAATCAGTCCCCGGTAACAGCGGCGGACCCGCGACGGATTTGCACCGTCTTTCCTCACTTCCAGACAGGGAGCGACAAAATTTAAATTAATCCTATGTCTTAAGGGTTGAAATGTCAAATCTTTGGTTTTTATCCAATAAAACATGAATATATTTTTGCTGGAATTCCAGTATAAATATCTGTCACTAAACCCTATAGTATGTTTGGTAAAAAAAATTTTCCAGACGATGGAGGAAATCATGTCTGCTTCAAATTTGAATGTCGACGAGGCAAAACTACACGATTTAATGTTTGGAATCGTAGGGGATCTCGGAGCGGCTTCCAGTGCGGTACTCGTGGTGATTGGTCAGAAACTTGGGTTGTACCAGGCACTTGCAAACAATGGTCCCTGTACGGCTGAAGAACTTGCGCAACATACGAAAACTGCATCCCGTTATATTCTTGAATGGGCGTCGGCTCAGGCGGCTTCGGGTTATATGGACTATAACGCTGAAAACAAAACGTTTAATTTAAACCCGGAGCAAGCTACGGTTTTCGCTGATGAGGAAAGTCCTTTTTTCATGGGAGGTGGATTCCATTCAATTGCCTCGCTTTACCACGATGAGGCCAAGGTGACCGAAGCATTTAAAACAGGGGAGGGGGTTTCCTGGGGAAGCCATGACTCCGAACTATTCTGCGGTGTCGCCAAATTCTTTAAACCTACATACAAGGGGCACCTGCTTCAAGACTGGATTCCTGCTCTGGAAGGTGTCGAAGAAAAGTTAAAGCAGGGAATACAGGTTGCAGATGTAGGCTGTGGTTACGGAATTTCCACGATCATGATGGCAGAGGCTTTCCCCAATAGCCGGTTTTTTGGCTTCGATTTCCACGAGCCTTCCATCGACCAGGCGAAAAAGCTGAAAGCCGAAAAGGGAATCGAAAATGTTTCTTTTGAAGCCGCGAAGGCCAAAGATTTTGGTGGAGGAGCCTACGGCCTGGTTACTTTCTTCGATTGCTTGCATGATATGGGGGATCCTGCCGGAGCCGCAAAGCACGTTTTCGAAAAGCTGGATCCAGACGGAACCTGGATGATTGTGGAACCCTTTGCCCATGACAGCCTGGAAGAAAACTTGAACCCGATCGGACGGGTTTACTATTCATTTTCCACTACGGTTTGTACACCGTCGTCGCTTAGTCAGGAAGTCGCGCTTGGGTTGGGCGCACAGGCCGGTGAGAAAAGATTGCGGGAAGTAGTGGAGTCGGGTGGTTTTACAAAATTCCGCAGAGCAACCGAAACCCCGTTCAACCTGGTGTTGGAAGCTCGACGATGAAAAAAGAAATTGAGGCCAGGAAGAAATGCTCCCTTCAAAAATGAAGGGAGCAAGCCAGGCCTTGGTAGAGAGATTGTGGTTTTATTATAGACTTCTGTTCAGAAAAAAGAGTTTACTTCCCGAAAACACGTTTGAAAAAATCGAGCATCGTTTTCCAGGAACGTTCGTCGGCCTGTTTATTATATTCCAATGCACCGATATCAAATTTTTTCCGAAACTCATCTGCCTGTGGGTTGGTGAAGCTGTGCTTGACACCAGCCATGCTGACATAGGTGAAGTCAGCTCCAGTAGTCTTCATGTCTTTTGAGAAGGTACCGAAAGTTTCCGGTTTCAGGAATCCATCATCCGCGCCATTTAGAACAAGGATGGCTGCCTTGATCGCTCCCTTTTGGACAGCAGGCTCCAGAGGAAGAGCGCTGTGAAAACCGACAACGGCATCAAGGTCCGCTCCTTCGCGGGCCATTCGCAATGAAACCGCGCCACCAAAACAAAATCCGATTGAAGCTATATGTTCTGAATCCACGGTTTTGTGGTTCTGAAGGATTTTTTTAGCAGCATTGAACTTTGCCTGTGATCCGGCCCAGTCCTTGAAAGCAGCCGTCATGAACTCTCCCGCTTTTTTGGGATGGTCGGCCAGTTTGCCGTCTCCATACATGTCGACTGCCAGGGCTGTGTATCCCGCTTCGGCAAGTTTTATGGCACGGTTTCGGGCATGCTGGTTATGCCCCCACCACTCATGGACCACCAGCACACCTGGACGTTTTCCCCCTGTTTCATCATAAGCCAGAAAACCAGTGAGTTGGGTTCCATCCACCGTGTATTGGATCTCCTCAGTTTTGACATCGGCTTGGGCCGGGGTCAAAAGAACTAACAATATTAAAATTGAAAAAAGGTATTTCATTGGAATGACCTCATAAGGGTTTTTATGGGATTAAGCCTTGTTTCTTATTGAAAATAAAGGACATGGTCTTTAGCTTGATCGATATTTTTCCAGCATTATAACATTACAGAATTGGTCTCCCAAGCCAGGCCGGTGTGCGAAAACAGCAGCAAAATGCCTTGTTTTTAGCATTTAATTTGATATTTGAAGGATGATAGCCAAAAACACAGGATAAAATTTACACTGAATTGAAAAATAGCTTTTATTCAGAAATGTAATATGGTATTCTTTTATCAAATAAGATGGGTTGGCACAGGTCAGTGCGCTTTTCATCTGGATGTGCGCATTTGGTAAGAAGAATGAAAAAGCAAAAAAACTTTGTTTTAAGCCATCCTTCGGGTGGTTTTTTTTTGGCTTGAACACCTTCATGAAATTTGTGGCACAACCGGTCTTTTTTTCTAAACTGGGAGACTTCTTCAAAATAACTTGAGAAGTTGTCCCACAATTTTTATGGAGCATATCAAAATGCCAGTAGGAAAAGTTAAATGGTTTAACGAAAGCAAAGGGTACGGTTTTATTGAGTCTGAAGAAGGCGAAGACCTGTTTGTTCACTTCTCTGAAATTCAGGTTGACGGATTCAAGACCCTGAGCGAAGGCCAGACTGTAGAATTCGAAAAATCAATGGGCCAGAAAGGACCACAAGCATCTAAAGTGGTACCCCGTTAAACGATCAAATCGATCTTTCGCCGGCAGGGCCTCGGCTCTGCCGGCTTACTTTTTTTTAAGGGCACATCCAGAAAAATCTGCAGCTTCAAGCGACCCTTTCGCTCTGAGTGGCCAGACCGCTCTTAAGGGTTCGCAAGTTGCTGTAGGAAAAAAATGAATGTTTTAGAGATCCCCTTAAGGTTCCCGAATCTAATCTAGAAGAGGCATCATGCATGAAGTAAGAGTGTACGATAAAACAGGAAATCTGAAGAAGGTGATCTCGGTCAAAGCCTTGAATAAAAGATCCAAAATGCAGATCGAAAACCCATCGTTGTACAGGAAAAATCGAAAGACGACTAAAGCCACTCCTAAAGACACCGAATTACCACCTGTTGTGGATTGAGGTGTCCTGTTACGTGTCAGCTTGATATTTCAATCGGGTCAACACCCCTTCGAACAGTCGTCAGTTCCCTCCTCTAATTTTCGCGGAAAAAATTACGGGTTGTATTTACAGGCATTACCTCAAAGCGTTTCCCTATTGGTTGCCTGACAATTCCGTAGCTTAGAAACTCATTAAGCTTATAAAAACTTAATCTGGTTTTGAGGTTTCGAATCCGGGCTTTAATTGGCCTGTGATGGAAACATATTTTTGACGAACCTCTAATCCTTCCAGACCTGCATGCTTATCCAATGGCTGAGCCTCGTCTATTTAGACTTGTGGCCGGACCAGCAGGTGTGGGAATTGGTTTAATTTTGAAGCGAGATCTCGCGGGTTGTGGAAAAACCAAACCGCTGATCAGTTTGCTTTGAATTTAAACATAGGTGCGAGAGGCCCGAAACCGGGAGTCATGCCAGGGTGCATTTTGCTGATTGACAGCGTTAAATGCCTGCATGGCTATCATGAAATTTTTTCAATAAGTTGAAAAAAAATAATAAAAGGAAAGAAATGACAAATTTAGCGACGGCCCCTGACGAAAAGGGGTTTGCTTCTTTGAACCTGATCACCCCTATTTGCAAGGCGGTGCAGGAAGAACAATATTTAACACCCACCCCGATTCAGTTAAAAGCGATCCCTTATTTGTTGAGGGGACGCGATATGATGGCATGCGCCCAGACGGGGACTGGAAAAACAGCGGCATTTGCACTTCCTATATTGCAGCGACTCCAGAAAACGTCCCGCGCGCAGCATAAAAGAGGAATCCGTGCCCTGGTTCTGACTCCAACGCGGGAACTGGCTGTTCAGATCAGTGAAAACTTTGAAATTTACGGTCGCCACCTGAACTTTCGGCATCTGGTTGTTTACGGAGGCGTGAGTCTCAACAACCAGATCCGCAGTATCAAAAGAGGGGTGGATATTCTGGTTGCCACTCCTGGAAGATTGCTTGATCTCATTCGACAGGGCCATCTCAAGTTGCATGATGTTGAGTTATTTGTTCTGGATGAAGCGGATCGTATGATGGATATGGGGTTTCTACCCGATGTGAAGACTATTGAATCCAAGCTACATCCTGATCGACAGTCCATGATGTTTTCGGCAACCCTGCCAGATGAAATTGAAAAGTTGTCCCGGCAATTTCTCAAGGATCCTGTCAAAATTGTGGTGGACCCGCCTTCCAGTACGGTTGAAAAAATCGACCAGCGTTTGTTGTATGTTGATCGCGAAAATAAAAGTGCGCTGCTGGAATCCGTATTGCAGGATGAAACTATTGAGCGGGCTCTGGTCTTCACGAGAACAAAGCACGGTGCGAATAAGGTTGCTAAAAGCTTGAGCAAAAACCGGATCCGTGCTGAAGCGTTTCATGGAAATAAATCTCAAGCGGCCCGGACTCAGGCTTTGGAAAAATTTCGTTCAGGCAGGGCGAGAGTGCTGGTGGCCACCGATGTTGCTTCGCGAGGGCTTGATGTGGATGGAATCACACATGTCATTAATTATGAATTACCCAATGAGCCAGCGAGCTATGTTCACCGAATTGGGAGAACCGCCCGTGCTGGTGCTACCGGAATCGCGATTTCATTTTGTGATGCTGGAGAACGGTTTTTTCTAAGGAATATCCAGAAAGAAATTCAAAAAGAATTGGATGTGATCGGCGGTCACCCTTTTCCATCAAGAATTTCCCCTGTTCGTTCTGGGAAAGGAAAGAATGGAGGTCCTGAAAATAAAGAAGGGGCTCCTAAGCGAACAAAAAGGAATAGATCCGCTAAAAGTAACGGTTGGAAACCCTCTCGTTACAAGGGGAAGAAAAACCCTGGAAACAGCAATCGCCCCTCCAGACGAAAACCATAAAGATCTAAAGTAAAAACGGGTTAATATTGGCTCCGCTCCCTGCTGGTCAGGTGGCGGAGCTTTTTATTTTTATATGTAAATTGTTTTGTGAATTTATGATTGGAAATGATTTAAAAAATACAGAATTAGTCGTTATACTTTAATTGTGCGTATTTTTAGATTTGCATGAGTCTAAAAAGTAATTTTTGTTTTTTGGGTTTAATTGAAGAGTTGTTGCCTGAGTGAAGTATCTCTTTTTTTACTTTATTAAGGAGAAATTAATGAAAACCTGTTGGATATTGTTGTTAATTTTATTGTTTCCTGTTTCAGCAAATGCTCACAATAAGCCACTCCTGAAGAAGGTTTACAAACTTGCGGAAAAATTTGAAGTGAAAAGAGGTAAGGAACTATTTCAAAAAAATGGATGTGCTATGTGTCATGGAGAAGATGGTTCCGGAAATGGTCCCATGGCGAGCAGTCTAAAAAACCATCCTCGAAATTTTCAAAATTATTATGAAATGCACCGCATGCCAGATGTCCGGATTGAACAGGCTATTCGGGAAGGCTTGGAGGGAACCGCCATGCCGGCCTTTCCAGATTTCAGTGATAAGGAATTGATAGATCTCACCCAATATTTGCGTTCTTTCATGATTGATTCTTACACAACTGTTGATATTTGCCTGTATGAAAAATCTGTTCTGGAAGCAAGCGGTGCTCCCCAGGGTTATCATGTTGAAGTGGATGAACCCGAGCGGCTGGAGTTTAAAAAGCGGGGAGACAAAATTACCTTCCAAATTAAAAACTGGGGTAAGTTTCTGGGGAAGAAGTCCTGGCGAACTCATTTGAGGATAATGAAGGGCGAGCGGATTGTTTCTCTGGTTTCTATCAAAGTCAAACCCTGCCTTGGCAAAATTGAACAACTGGTCAAAAGTCTTTCCGAGTGATTTTACATGGAAATGAACTATTGGTTCGCTGTCAGTTCTTTGATAACGTCGCTGGCTCTTTTGTCGATTGATGAGGAGTCTCGGTTGTAATTTTTTATCAACCTGGTCAGATGTTTGTTCTTTATCCCAAGTGTCGAAAATTTGTTTAGTGCATCCTCTAAGCCCTCAATAAATTTCAAAGCATCCAGTCTGGCGATGGGAACTTCTGAATAATTGGGAAAAAACTCTTTGTCGTCTTCCAGGATTCGTAACCCATTTTCCTGTATCTCAGAATCTGTGGTGTGCCCCAGGCCTACTTCAGCCTTGCCGTATTCCAGGTATTCATAACGTTCTTTGAAAGAGCAGACGACCGTTTCAAATCCAAAATGGTTGTAGCGCTCTTTCAGGCCCAGGAAGCCATCCTGTCTTTTAGAAAATTCAAAATCCGTTGCCAGTCGGACGGGTTTGTCTTTTTCCAGAAACTCCAGATCAGAAATTTTGGTGATTTTTTGTTTGCTTTCCTTTGCCGCTTCTTCTTTTACAACCAGGCAATAATTGGTCATGGTGCCAATTGGTTTAAACCATTGGCTTTGGAACCGCTCGCGGCCAACCTCCCTTAAAGTGTCTAAAATACTCTCCTCAGTTTTTATTTCACCGTTGTCTGTATGGTAGTTCACATTAAAAAACAGACAACCTGTTCCCGTGTAGTCAATGATCAAGTCGACCCAACCATTTTTTATGGCGGCATAATTGGTAAGGGTGCCTCCTATCGGGATAATTTCGTTTATTTCATTTATCTTCAAGCGGCCTTCCTGTTTCTCATACTTTAAAAAACTGGTCAGCAGTTTGACGGCCACAATATTGGCCGGAAAATCTTTCGAGGAAATAATCAAGGTTCCCTTATCAAGTCGGTCTTTTGCAAAATGGTTGGGACCACCAAGGATGGGATACAGGGCCTGCTCTGCGGTGGATAACTTTCCTTCCAGATCACGTTCAAGGGTTTTTGTTCTGAGTTGGACTTTTTCATCGACGGCTCTGTTGATATTAACTTCAAGTTCCCCGACTTTAAAATTTACAAACTTGGAAACCCGGAGAAACCTTCTGATTATCTCAAAGAGCACGGGAATGAAAGCGATGCCAAGTAGAATCAGAACCTTGTCTGTTGCCCTGAATCCAGATTCTCTAAGTTCCTGAACCAAAAGGAACAGGATGAGCAACTCCATCGCTATCACAAAAGTGATGACTATTTTTTCAAGCAGATCCGGGGAACCCTGGTTACTTTTCCGGTTAGAAATCGGGCTGTCATTCATAGGTGTTCCTTTTCAAATATTATCGAATGAGTTCGATGAACTTTCCATCAAGGAGAAGGGTTTTTCCCCTGTAGGGACCTGTGAGAATGTAAATCCTTGCTTCCGCTTTAAGGCCATTTTTCGAATCGGTTTTGTTCTCTGATACAGGGTTCCAGTTTAACAGTTCTCCCCTGGTTCCTCTGGGGAGGATGTAGGCTTTCTTTCCTTCATAACCAATGATGGGCAATGAAATGTCATGAACTGTTAATACAATATTGGGTTTGTAGCCAGACGATCTTTCTTCTACCCTTCTTCTGATTCGCTCGAGGGCTTCTTCCCCCAATTCCTCCTGGGCCTGATCAAAATTTTTCATGAACTCGACATTTTCGGGATTTATTCTGGATACGATGAAATAAAAGTTTTCCCGGGTAAAACAGGAACGGTTGTCTGAGGAACCTTTATTTTCCATGATGCCGATCTGGTCGCGGGCTTCGGGGAAAAGGTCGTATAGAATTTCCTTCCCGACTCTTTTTTGAAACGGGATAACCTCAACTGATTTATAGTTGGGATCAATCAACGCCTTGAACAAATTAAAAGCATTGTTGAATGTGGTTTTGTTTTTTGGTGGGATAGGGGAATCCGATTTATCCGGGATTTGAGGAGGCAAATATTCAAGTATTTCTTCGGGATACTCAAAGCCTTCACCCATGGCTATTGAACCCAGCCTGAAAGACTTCAGCTCATCAATCTGGATGCGGACTGAAGTGGAAGTAGAAAATTCTATGTGATTAAGCGAAACCTTTTTTTTATTGTAAAAAAAGGACATGCATCCTTCAAGAACCGGGTCTTTTGAATAAATGAATTCTCCTACTCTCTTTTGGGATTTTCTGAAGGGGAAAGTGCCTCGAATCCCCTTGACCTTCTGGTTCGATTTAACTTTGTTTTCAGCCTGGCCCCAGGGCATGAACAGGTAGCGGGGGCTGTAACCCATCCGTTTTAAAATAGCCGTCACTTTTTCCGTAACTTCACCGTATCCCTCCACAAACTCTGAAACATAAGGTTTGAATTCTCCCACCGCAATTTCAATATTACTCAGGCGTTCCTGGGCGTAGAGGTTAGAGGTGTAAACAATAGAAAGAAAAATAATTAAGTAAATAAGCCTAAACATATGGAACCCTTCATAAACTTGAATCGTATATTTATAACATAAGAAAAAATTTTAAATTAGAACTCAAAAGTAGTGGAGAGAGGTATTCAAAGAAAAGGGAAGGGGAGGGAAAATAAAAAACGCCAGACCCATCAGGATCTGGCGTTTCAAATTTTAAACCCGGCGTTGACCTACTCTCCCACACAGTGTCCCGTGCAGTACCATCGGCGCTGGGAGGCTTAACTTCCGTGTTCGGAATGGGAACGGGTGTGGCCCTCCCGCAATCAAGGCCGGGAAATCGAGTTCAATGACAGGAGAGGGCGATCATTCAACCGACTCTGTCTTTATTTTTGATTTCCCAGATTGGGGGAAATTGTCACATTTGAATATTAAGTAGTAGCAAGCAGTCGAGATGTAAAAAAGGCCAAGCCTCACGGCTGATTAGTACCGGTTAGCTGCACACATTACTGCGCTTCCACACCCGGCCTATCGACCTTGTAGTCTTCAAGGAGCCTTGAGTCTCCCGAAGGAGAAGGGAATTCTTATTTTAAGGTTAGTTTCCCGCTTAGATGCTTTCAGCGGTTATCTAGTCCGAACATAGCTACCTGGCAATGCAACTGGCGTCACAACCAGAACACTAGAGGTTCGTCCATTCCGGTCCTCTCGTACTAGGAACAGATCCTTTCAGAATTCCAACACCCACAGAGGATAGGGACCGAACTGTCTCACGACGTTCTAAACCCAGCTCGCGTACCGCTTTAATGGGCGAACAGACCAACCCTTGGGACCTGCTTCAGCCCCAGGATGCGATGAGCCGACATCGAGGTGCCAAACCGCTTCGTCGATATGGACTCTTGGAAGCGATCAGCCTGTTATCCCCGGCGTACCTTTTATCCGTTGAGCGATGGCCCTTCCACATGGAACCACCGGATCACTAAGACCTACTTTCGTACCTGCTCGAGATGTCTCTCTCGCAGTCAAGCTCTCTTATGCCTTTGCACTCGTTGGCTGGTTTCCAATCAGCCTGAGAGAACCTTCGCGCGCCTCCGTTACATTTTAGGAGGCGACCGCCCCAGTCAAACTACCCACCTGACATGGTCCCTGACCCGGATAACGGGCCTAGGTTAGGTTAGCAATGTAATAAGGGTGGTATTTCAAGGTTGACTCCACCAAGGCTAGCGCCCTGGATTCAAAGTCTCCCACCTATCCTACACATACTAGATCGATAACCAATATCAGGCTGTAGTAAAGGTGCACGGGGTCTTTCCGTCCTTCTGCGGGAAACCGGCATCTTCACCGGTATGTCAATTTCACTGAGTCCCTGGTTGAGACAGTGCAGCCATTGTTACGCCATTCGTGCAGGTCGGAACTTACCCGACAAGGAATTTCGCTACCTTAGGACCGTTATAGTTACGGCCGCCGTTTACCGGGGCTTCAATTCGAGGCTTCACCGAAGTTGACCTCTCCTTTTAACCTTCCGGCACCGGGCAGGCGTCAGACCCTATACATCGTCTTACGACTTAGCAGAGTCCTGTGTTTTTAGTAAACAGTCACAGCTGCCTGGTCACTGCAACCCCCCTCAGCTCCAGGAGCAAGTCCTTTCACCTAATGAGGGCACTCCTTATCCCGAAGTTACGGAGCTAATTTGCTAAGTTCCTTAACCAGAGTTCTCTCAAGCGCCTTAGGATTCTCTCCTCATCCACCTGCGTTGGTTTCGAGTACGGTCACCCATAACGCCAACTACGAGGTTTTTCTCGGTAGCATGGGATCACTGAGTTCGCTTTACCTGACGGTAGAGCTCCACATCACATCTCGGAGTTAAGGAGATCCGGATTTGCCTAAATCTCCCTCCTACTTGCTTGTACCGGGACGTCCATCACCCGGATCAGCTACCCTTCTACGTTACCCCTTAGCAGGATACACGCTATAGGTGGTACGGGAATATTAACCCGTTTCCCATCAGCTACGCCTTTCGGCCTCGCCTTAGGGGCCGACTTACCCTGAGAGGATTACCCTTCCTCAGGAACCCTTGGATTTTCGGCGAACAGGTTTCTCACCTGTTTTATCGTTACTCATACCGCCATACTCACTTCTCTGCAGTCCACCCGTCCTTACGGTCGAGCTTCATCCCACAGAGAACGCTCCTCTACCGATG